>NZ_JJQL01000056.1:0-45425 GCF_000979975.1 Methanosarcina sp. 1.H.A.2.2 | reverse complement strand
CTTTTGAATAAACCACCTTATATTCAGGATTGTTTTCCTTGAATTCAGGCAACTTGTTTTGCTGTTCTATATATCCAACACTACGTTGTTCGTTACGCCATGCGTTTTTTCTATCATCCAGAGCAAGATTATAGATACATCTACATTTTTCGGATAATTCCCAGAGAACATTAACCTGTTCTTCTATAGGATATATCTTAATCTTTTTTGTTAGCTGCATGTTTGCCCTGACTTTTCATATATTTTTTCAAAGTGTCGACTGGTATAGGATATAGTACTAATAAAAAGATGAAACTATGAATATATGTATTTAACTAATCGCGACGAATATTAATGAGGAAGTTGACGGCTTTCATCCCCCACCTGTCGCTTCGCTCCGAGGAAAGGGACTTCCCGCCTTAATGTTAAAACTCACTCAACAAACCACTTTTTCTTAAATCATTTCTTCTTATATATTCCCGCAAAAAAGCCAGTTACCAAAAAAACAGCTCCAATACCCAGAAGAAAAAGGGGCAGATCAAAACCTTCTGCCTGGTTTTCAAACAAAGGAGGAATAGAAGAGTTGTTATCAAAGTTACCGGCAGGAGGAGTTTCGGGTTTCTGGGGCATGGGAAGCCTGGGGTTGAGGTGTTGATACACTGGAGAGAACCTTACCAGTACTCCATTTGCCCCGGCATAGATGGTGTCCACTGTGAGGTTCAAAATCTCTGTAGAGTTATTAGAATATACAAAAGTGCTGCCCTCACTTACAATAGCGTCTTCAAGGAAAACTCCTTCCCTGCTAAGTTCGATCCATACCTTGCTGCCCTCAGTATCAGCACCTTTTACGTAAATCTGATAATCCTGTAAGAATGTGTAGTAGTCTCCTGACCGCACATAAATCTCGTCCCCGTCAATTAAAATAATAGGAAGCTTCCCCTCATCTGCACCAGCCGGAACAGGAAGTACTGCACAGAAGAGAATTGAAAAGAAAAAAAAGGCCAGAAGGGAGAAAAAAAGTGCAGGCAGGAGATTTGCTCCTTCCCTGCTTTTTCTTCCGTGTTTATTTGGGGCGCGCATAAATGCATCTACCTGCAATAATTTCTTCTTGAGTATTATCTGCCTTTCTGATAATAAGTGCTCCGTCAGGAGTTACTCCAACAGCTTTGCCTTCTATAATCCTGGAAGGTGTGGTGACCTTTACATCTCTACCAATCGTATCCGAGAGTGCAAGCCAATCATTGAGTATCTGGGAAAAGGGCTGGGTCTTGAAACTTATATACTGCTGCTCAAGCTCAAAGAGGAAATCCTGCAGGAACGAAACTCTTCTAAGATGTCTTCCAAGCTCGACTTTTAGAGTGGTCGAACCTGCACGGAAAGACTCGGGAATATCCTTTAAATCCATATTTACATTGATTCCTATCCCGAGAACGACATAGTCTACTCTATCCACTTCAGCCTTTGCTTCGGTAAGGATCCCGCAGACTTTCTTCCCATTGATACGGACATCGTTTGGCCACTTGATGCGGGCATCAAGTCCCATATTGCGGATTACATTTGCAACTGCAAGCCCGGCAACAAGAGTCAGCCTTGAGGCGTGCCTGAGAGGAATCCCGGGCTTCAGGATCACAGACATCCAGATCCCACCGTGGGGTGAGACCCATTCCCTGCCCATGCGGCCCCTGCCTCCCTTCTGTATCTCAGCGATAACAAGGGCTCCTTCTTCTTCGGAAGCTGCAATTTCTTTAGCGACACTGTTAGTGGAGCTAACTTCCTCGAAGTAATGAATCTTCTGTCCCAGAAGAGTTGTTTTGAGTCCCATCTGGATCTCATCAGGGTACAGGAGTTGAGGCACTGATTTCAGGACATAACCCCTCTTGGGGGATGATTCTATTTCATATCCGTCCGCCTGAAGGGATTTGATGTATTTCCATACCATAGTCCTGGAAATTCCAAGCTTGAGCCCCAGTTCTTCCCCAGAAACAGGGGTTTTCTGTGCATCCTTAAGTGCCTTAATAATTCGAGATCGTTTATCTCCCATCCGCGCACCCCATACAAATGTATACGTTCCACCGTATATATTGTCTTAGTCCAAACATATGCATCATATCAAACAGACCGGAATTTCTCAGTACAGTTTTCCGGAGAGTAAACTGGTCACCGCTGTGTTTTCTGGGCCATATTAACATATGCATGAACAGCAGCCGTGATCGCTGCGACCTTCTTGTCCTTTGCCTCCAGAGCCGAAGCCAGAGTAGCCCCTTTTTCACTATCGGCCTTAACGACCTCTTCCACAGCTTCAAGGATATTCTGCTCTTCGATAAAACCGGTTGTCATATCGCCTCTGCGAAATGCCGGATTCCTCATGACAGCTTTATGGAAGGGAATGTTGGTTTTGACTCCCACGACCACGTATTCGTAAAGAGCCCTTTCCATCCTGGCAATGGCATCCTCTCTTTTTCTTGACCAGACGCAGAGCTTGGAAATCATGGAATCGTAATAAGGGGAAATTGTATACCCAGTATGTACACCGCTATCCACCCTTACTCCAGGGCCTCCGGCAGAACGGTATCTACGGATCTTTCCTGGCGAAGGGGCAAAGTCGTTTAAGGGGTCTTCAGCGTTGATCCTGCATTCGATAGCATGGCCGTCAATAACGATATCTTCCTGCTCAAGCTCGAGTTTTTCACCCCAGGCAATCCTGAGCTGTTCCCTTACAATATCGACCCCTGTGACCATTTCGGTGATTCCATGTTCCACCTGCAGGCGGGTATTGACTTCAAGGAAATAAAAGTTCCCTTTAGAGTAAAGGAACTCGACGGTTCCTGCGTTTACATAACCTATTGCTTTTGCCACCCTCACGGCAGCCCCACCCATCTGCTCCCTTAGTTCGGGAGTCATGATAGGAGAAGGAGCCTCTTCAATCAGCTTCTGGTGCCTTCTCTGGATGGAACATTCCCTGTCCGAAAGATAAACCGTATTACCAAAAGAGTCGGCAAGGATCTGGATCTCTATGTGCCGGGGCTCTTCTACGTATTTTTCAATAAATACCGAAGAATCCCCGAAAGCCGAACCTGCCATCTGCCGCGTGGAACTCAGGGCTGTTGCAAGCTCTTCCCTGGAATTAACGACTTTCATCCCTATTCCACCGCCGCCTGCAGACGCTTTGATAAGGACGGGATAACCGATCTTCTCAGCCACCTCGAGGGCTTCGGTAACGTCCTCAACTGCATCTTTTGTTCCTGGAACTACAGGGACCCCGGCTTTCATCATCAGATTTCTTGCCCTGATTTTACTTCCCATTTCCGCAATCACATGGCTCGGAGGACCTATGAAGATAATACCCTCTTCTTCACAGCGTTTTGCAAAGACAGGGTTTTCAGAAAGAAAACCGTAGCCAGGATGGATTGCATTGGCTCCGGTGTTTTTTGCAACTGCGATGATAGCTTCCATGTTCAGATAACTCTGGCTGGCAGGGGCAGGGCCTATCAGATAGGCCTCGTCGGCATACTTGGCAAATAGGGCATTTTTGTCAGCCTCCGAACAGACAGCTACAGTGGAAATTCCGAGCTCCCTGCAGGCACGCATGACCCTGATTGCGATTTCACCGCGGTTTGCAACAAGTACTTTTTTGAACATAATACATTCCACCTTGCTCAATTCACTCGATTGACAGTATTATGTCACCAGGAGTAACCGTATCTCCTTCGGAAACAAAAATTTCCTTGACGGTTCCCGAATGTGGAGCATGGACCGTGTTTTCCATCTTCATAGCTTCGATGACAGCAACCGTATCTCCTTCCTTCACGACATCTTCAACCTTAACCTTTATGGAAAGCACCATACCCTGCATTGAGCTGGAAACTCCTCCTTTAATGGATTCAGCGCTTGGCTTTTTAGGAGATGCCTCGGAGATGGAAACCCCGCCTAGAGGCTCGATCTTAACCTCGTAGACTTCGTCATCTACCTCGACCCTGAAGTGAGTAGGCATTGTGTACTCCTGAGGAGCTACAGGGGCAGGAGCAATAACTGCCAGGGATTCTTCTTCCATTTCCCCTTTCAGGAACTTCGGAGCAATTGCCGGGTAAAGGATGTATGTAAGGATATCTTCTTCGGATTTTGCAATGCCCATTTCCTCGGCTTCTTTTTTCCTCTTCTCATATTCAGGCTTGAGGAGGTCTGCAGGGCGGCAGTGAATCGGCTCTTCGTCGCCTATGATCTTTCCGACAATTTCAGGGCTGATTGGGGCAGGAGAGCGCCCGTAGAGCCCGCGTACATAATCCTTTACCTCTTTAGGAATGACCTTGTAACGTTCTCCCATGAGCACATTGAGCACAGCCTGCGTGCCTACAATCTGGCTTGTAGGAGTAACAAGAGGCGGATACCCGAGCTCTTTTCTGACTTTCGGCATCTCGTCAAGCACAGCCGCATACTTGTCAAGGGCATTCTGCTCTTTTAACTGGGAAACCAGGTTAGAGAGCATGCCTCCGGGGATTTGATAGATAAGGACATTGGTGTCGATTTGTTCGGAAATGGGGTCAAGAATCCCCCGGTACTTGTCCTTCAGGTCTTTGAAATACCTGACAACCTCTTCAAAGGCTCCAAGGTCAAGACCTGTATCATACGGAGTTCCCTTAAGAGCTGCAACAACGGTCTCGGTAGGCGGCTGGGATGTCCCCCATGCCAGAGGAGAGAGTGCAGTGTCCAGAACATCCACCCCAACATTACAGGCTGCCATATAACTCATCGGGGCCATTCCCGAAGTGCAGTGGCAGTGTAGAGAAATTGGGATAGAGATCTCTTTTTTCATGGCACTGATTATCCGGGTGGCATCATTGGGAGAGAGAAGTCCTGCCATATCTTTGATGCAGAGGGAGTCACATTCCAGCTCTTCAAGCTGTTTTGCAAGCTCCACATACTTTTCTACTGTATGTACAGGGCTTATGGTGTAGCAGACCGTACCCTGTACGTGGGCTCCCAGGCCTTTTGCCACTTTGATAGAAAGTTCCATATTCCGGATATCATTGACAGCATCGAAAACCCGAAAAATGTCAATGCCGTTTTCATAGGCTTTGGTGACAAACTTTTCAACAACGTCATCTGAATAGTGCCTGTATCCTACAAGGTTCTGGCCGCGGAGCAGCATCTGAGCATCTGTGTTGACCATCTTTTTCTTGAGGTCCCTGAGGCGCTGCCAGGGATCTTCATTAAGGTAGCGAATACAGGTGTCGAAGGTGGCACCTCCCCACATCTCGAGAGAAAAATACCCAATCTGGTCCAGTTGTTCAACCACTTCGAGCATGTCCCTTGTCCGCATCCTGGTTGCCAGGAGGGACTGGTGTGCATCCCGGAGGACGGTTTCAGTAATTTTTACACGCATGGATGAGCCTCTTAAATCGAATCAAAAAACAGAATTTATTGAAATATACTCATCCTTGACTTTTCCAGAGAGATTAATCTGGAATTTCCTGAGTATAGATAGGAACTTGTTTTTTGATTCGGATCGGTCAAAGCATATAAGTCTCCTGGTAGCTATCATGTGCAGTAGCATGTGCAGTAGCCTGCAATTTGCCTGGAGAGGGGTTAATTCGGTATAATAGAACCGAATCTCCGGTACCGCATAATGTAGCAGGAGAAAATTAATATTACAAGATACGCCCGCAAAACTCAACGTGTCTTGCGTCGATAGGAATATTTTTAATAATACCATTGTTAACAAGTAAATACTTTTCGCTGCCGTTAACATTAGAGAGTACTCATCTCAAAAAGAAGCTCCCGGATCAGAAAAACAACTATAATACAATAATAGGAGAACTCCTAACCCTGGTGAAAAAAAGAAAGAAAAAGAAGATAAAACAAAAGAAAAAGAGAAGAAAACAAAAGAAAAAGAGAAGAAAACAAAAGAAAAAGAGGATAAAACAAAAGAAAAAGAGAAGAATGCAAAAGAAAAAGAGAAGAATACAAAAGAAAGCTCATTGTCTGGAAAATACACTTTTTTACTTTCGCCCGACAAAGAGCCACTGGTCATAAGTACCTTCTGAATCCGTGTTGTCCACGATCTCCCCCTCGACCCCTGCCTTAAGGAGAGTATCGGCGAGAATTTCAATCTCGGGTTTGCTGCTTACGGTAAAGAGCAGGACAGCCCCATCAGCTGCAACCGAGACAGCCTCTCTCATAATGCCGGTCCAGAGCTCCTTGTTAAATTCATAGACAAGCCCCAGCATGAAGCCCATTACGGCATCAAAACTGCCGGGCTCAAAGTATCTTGAAATGGCTGTTGCATCCATAACCACAGCCCTTTGAGGGTTCAGGACCTGCTGCTCGAGCCCCTGACAGACAGTACACTTATTGATTTCTATTGCCAGAGGGTCCAACCCGAGCCTGTAGAGTGCGAGCGTTGACATCCCGTTTCCACAGCAAACCTCAAGGAGCCTGCCTTCGGGGTAATAGCCTTTTTTTCGGAGAAGCTCTAAAATTTCGGTGACTCTCTTTACACGATTTTCAGAAAAAACACTTTTATAGGACTCAGGTCTCACAGAGCAGCTCGGACAGAAGTTCCGGCTAACAAGCATAAGGGAGTAGTATTCATTTATTGCGTTCCGCCAGGTTTCGGGAGGAAGTTCAATATCCTTTTCAGGAGGGTGTAGGGCAAGGATGGAGTCTGCAAGGGCTTCAAATCTGGTTTTCAGGGAAGCCGACGCAAGGGCTCCGGTAAATACTGACCAGAAATCTACAGGAACGTTTCCATCTGCAGGATTGAAAAACAGCAATCCCAACGTGTGTTCCCCCTCCCTGACCCTTATAAGCCGAATGCTTTCCGCGCCAGGAAAGTTTCGGACTCCGTTAAGATACTGGAGCGTACGCTCAGGAGTTCTCTGTGTGGTATAACTTTCTTCTACAAAGTAGATCTCTTCATCTAGGTCAAGGAGTTCCTGTAAGAGCATGTGTGACTAGATTCGAATAATCTAATATCAAGATTTCGAAAAAGAGATTCCGAATAAAATGATTGGAATAAAAGTTCATTGAATAACGAGTTTAAAAGACTTCCAAGAATTTACGGGTATAAGAGAATGATTATAAAAATAGTTTGAAAGAAAAAAAGAGGTAAATGGGCTTTACAAAGTAAATAAAGGGGAAAAAGAGCATTAAAGGCTGAATAAGAAGTGAAGAAAACCCCGATATAAGCAAAGGTATTTATAGAATCTGATTACAAAATCAGAGATTAGAAGGAATTTATATTAACAAAAAGAACCTGGAGGATAATATGGCAGCAAAAGTTATACCGTTTGCACCAATTGAGCGTTTAATAAGGACAGCAGGTGCCCACAGAGTAAGCGAGAGTGCAGGAATGGCCCTTACGGAAATCCTGGAAGAATATGGGCTTCAGATTTCAAAAGAAGCTATCAAACTTGCAGAGCACGCCGGCAGAAAAACCGTAAAGGCTGAAGATATAAAACTGGCAACAGAAATGCTGTAAATAAAAAGAGATATTCCTGGCAGGCAATCGCAGATTAGGAGGGTGTAAGCACACAGCTCCAACCCATTTAGCATCAACTTAAATGGGCAATACTACAAAAAGTATTGGAAGAAACCGGATTGCCAGCGTTCTGAAATACCGGTTCAATAATTCGAATCCCCCTTTTAGGGATAAAAAATAACTAAAAAGACAAAATGCTGAAAAACAGCATTTTTCCTATTTTTACTGTTATCCTTATTACGCAGTCGCGGATTCAAGCTCAACTATAGTGAGAGATTCCACAGGGCAAATCTTTGAGCAGGCTCCGCAGCGGATGCAGACTTCGTCACTGATAATTGCCATCCCGTCGATGATCCGGATTGCAAGTTCAGCAGTCTCAGGATCAAAATCATCGCTTTTCATTAGTTTTGCGTTCACAGGGCAAACGGAATAACAGATGCCGCACCCAATACATTTTTCGGACTGAACTATTTTTTTGTTTTTCTTATCTGCCTTTGCCATTAAAAATCACCTCAAAAAATTCCAGATAATTGCCAGACAACGGGAAATATACCGCATAAGAAGCTGTAAAAGCGAGACTGGCTGCAAATATAAAGAGAAATTTATATTTGTTCTGTCTATGATATATTTGATATTTTTAAGGTATATGAAGATTTCGAAGAGCCTGTCAGGGTCAAACTCCGAAAATAAGGTCAGCCAGGCCCATGCCCGTCATCGTGAGTACAGTTACAATGGCTCCTGCTATCATTACCCCTGCCGCGATTGCTGGCAGTGAATGCTTGAACTTGATCCCGAACACAAACGCGGCTGCACAGCCTGTCCAGGCTCCGGTAACTGGCAGAGGCACGGCAACGAAGAGGGTCAGGGCAAGGAGTCCGTATTTTTCAAAGTTTTCAGTGTGGTTTCGTCGGGTCCTTGAAAAGAGCCACGTGAAAAAGACATCGAAGATGTGGTAACGCCTCAGGTACCCGGAGACTGGCTCGAGGAAAAGCAGAAGGGGGACCACAGGAATAAGGTTTCCAATCACCGAAAGGACATAAGCCTCAAGAGGCCCCATTCCATAGATGCCCATGGCAACAGGAATTGCGCCCCTCAGTTCGGAGATCGGAAGAGCCCCTATAACCATTACTGCAAGCCAATGGGGCACAGACCCCAGCATTTCGACCAATAAATTTTCAACAGACATGATGATCAGGAGTGATAACTATAATCTTTTGAGAGAAAAAGGCTCGCTTCAGTCAGCCTTTTTCTGCCGTTCAGAGATCTGGATGTAGAGCTTGCGGCAAAACCTGTTTATCCGCCAGCTAACTCAGGAAACCACATAGTAGGGTATCCCCGATTTAGAGCTTGCGGCAAACCTGGTTATCAGGAATTCTAAAGCCTCATTCATCTCTTGAAAGAGCAAAATGTGCAAGTAAGGCTTCCAGCTGGATTTTTTCGCTGGCTCCTTCGGTAAGCCTGAAGTCGGTCTCCCCGATGATATCCACAAGTGCGACAATGTCCCTTTCCGAAAGCCCGAGATCCAGAACCATAAGGTTATCCATTTCAGAAACCACCCTGTAGATCTGTCCCACGATGTCTTCTCCGGAAAGCCCTTCTTCATAAAGCAGCCTGTTAAGCTCTTTTCTGGCAGCCCTGAAGTTTCCACGCAGGGCAGTCTCGATCAGATCCTTTATCTCTTCAGGGTTTGCGGTTGCCGTAGTCCTGTAAATAGTTTCCCTGGAAATAGGCTTTTCCGTATCAATGAAGACAGCAGCTTGAAGAGAATTGACAGCTTTTCGCATGTCTCCCTGAGCTACATAAATCAGAGCGTCATACCCGCCTTCGGTAATAGACAAAACCTGATCTTCAGCAATGTATTCAAGACGTTTTTTAATGGCTTCATCGGAAAGTCGCCTGAACCTGTAAACTGCACACCTGGACTGAATAGGCTCGATGATCTTGGAGGAGTAATTACATGAGAGGATAAAACGGCAGTTGCTGCTGAATCTTTCCATGGTCCTGCGGAGTGCAGACTGCGCATCCGAGGTAAGGGCATCGGCTTCATCAAGGAAAATGATCTTGAACGGAGCTCCGCCTATAGGGGCGGTTTTTGCAAAGTTTTTAATCTTGTTTCTAACGATATCAATACCCCTTTCATCGGAAGCATTGAGTTCGGTAAAATTTTCTCGCCATAAATCTTCCCCGAAAATCTCCCTTGCAATTGAAACTGCAGAAGCTGTTTTTCCGACACCGGGAGGCCCGGAAAAGAGGAGGTGAGGAAGGTTTTTAGTTGCCACATAAGACATCAGGCGCTCGATTATATCGTCCTGCCCTGCTACCTGATTAAGCCTGACCGGCCTGTATTTTTCAATCCAGATCTCTTCTTTAATCTTAGAGTCCTCCATTAATGTTTACACCTTAATTAGAGAAGATAATATTTAAACTTTCGAATGTTTGCGATATATAAGGCATGCCGACCGCATTTCGAAACAGGAGAACCCTCATAAGTCAAAACCCGGGAACGGGGATAAATAAGAAGGCAAGAATAAAAGGATATTAGGATTTAAAACAAAAAGCCCTGAATATAAGAGAAACCGAAAGTTTATTGAAAGAGACTTCCGGTTGCGAATGTATTTTTTGTGCAAAACGACTGTCTTAAATGAGAGATGAGAGGAATTCATTAGAGTATTAAAGAGTTAGAGAGACTGAGAGTAAAAGGATTTAGATGAGAGGGATTTAATTGCCCGAGAATTTACACATTTTAATTGAAAAGGCTTCAAGCCTGGGACTTAAAGTCTACCCCCTGGAATCAGGAGATCTTGTGGTGGAGAACCGGATAGCCCTGAAATGTACCCACGGCTGCCGGAACTATGGAGAGAGGCTTAGCTGTCCTCCCCACATCCTTTCCATTGAAGAGTTCAGGAAGATCCTTTTAGAGTACAGCAATGTGCTACTCATTGTGGAGGAACACGATACGGCAGATGTGCAGGATATCCTCGAAGCCTGGGGAGAACTCCAGAAAGAGTCCTTTCGTAAGATGTTCGAGCTGGAACAGGAAGCTTTCAGGAAAGGCTTTATCTACGCCCACCTGCTCCGGCCCGGTCCCTGCAACGAATGCGAGAAGTGCAACCTGGAAAAATGCGTAAAGCCTGAGCTCAGGCGTTTTCCCCCGGAAGCCGTGGGAGTCAACCTGCAGAAGGTTCTGGAAAAAGCAGGTATTGAGCTTGAGTTTTGCAAGCCTGGAAAAACCGTGTGTGTGGGAGTTCTCCTTGTGGAGTGAAAAAATTAAAAAGGAAAGTCCGGCGGAAAAAACGGAAAACTGAAAGCGGAAAATTGGAAGAGGGAATTAAAAACAGCTGGAAAGAGGTTTTCACATGCCCGTACTGAGTATTATCGCCTGCAGGATGTTTGAGGATGAACTTGCCCATGTCCTTTCGAGCGATAGGGAACTGGAGCAGTTGATTGTGGTTGAAGGAAGGGATAGTTTCGGGCTGCTCCGGAAACTCAAGTCAGATAACCGCCTGCCCGGAACAGCGCCTCTGGACAGGGTTCCTTTTCTCCTGGGAAACAGGCACGGCTCTGGCTTCATGACGATTGCAAAACCCCTGCTTAAGCTTCCTTTTTTCAGGAAAATTCACGAGAAGATGGAGCTCAAAGCGGCTCACAGGGTGACGGTGGTCGTAAACCCGCTCAGGCTGGGGCTTCATGACGATCTCGATCTCCTTAAGTCTGAAGTCTACGGAAAGATCAGGGAGATGGCAGCGTTCTCGGACGGAATCCTTCTCTTTTACTGCAGTTGCGGAGAAGCCTTTGAGAGTCTGGAAGAGGACTTTTCGGGATTTGATTGCCCCCTTTACTGCCTGAAAGACGGAAATGGGGAAGTCGTGGCAGACTGTATAAGCGCCGCCCTCGGGGGAAACGCCGCCTACGACGAAACCATGTACGCCTGCAGGGGGACTGGCGCCCTCTACTTCACGCCTATGTGGGCTTCGAGCTGGAAACAGATGGGGGAAGAAAGGAAGAAATCCCGGAATTTCAACGACAATTTCCTGAAGGATCCGAGATACTCACGAGTTGTAAAAATCGATACCGGCCTTTCATACAACCCTGATTTCCATACAAATATCAGGGATTTTGCCCGCACTTTCGACATGGAAATTGTTGAAGTAAAGGGAAGTGCGGAACTTGCAGAGAAGTCCTACAGGGCTGCCAAAAAAGGTGTTATCCAGCATACTCTGGAATGATTTTTCATAACTCTTTCAAAAATTCATTACCTGGTCGCTCAGCGACATCTCATAACTTTTATACAAAAATAATCCAAAATGAGAAAATAATCCAAAATGAGAAAATAATCCAAAAAGAAAAGGTCGAATTGCCCTTTTGGGGGAGAGCAATTCGGATTTTCAGGTTAAATCTGTTTGTTTACTCACCATAGGCAAAATTGTAGGCAATCTTTCCTATGATGGGGATTTTGAACTTTGAGCCCCTGAAAGCCATGTACATCGGGATCACGATGAGCAGCATTCCAGGCATTCCAACACCGTCTGCAATGGCCCAGCCAATCGTTGGGATCCATGCCACAAGGAAGATAAAGAGAACATACGGCAGGAAGAGCAGGACCGACTGCATGGCGTGGAAGCGGACGAACTTGTTCTTGCGCTCAAGGAGCAGGAAGAACAGGCCTGAGAGCCAACCTACAGGGTAACAGAGAGCTGCCACGACATTTTCAGGCAAGCCCAGGAAAGTTTTGTACGGCATATTTTTCACCTCTTTAGTCTTTAAAGGCTGTCAGAAAATAAACGAGCCCGGATTACCGGAGCTCGATTGCCTTCTGCGGGCAGATAGTAACACAGGCTCCACATGCTGTACACTTTTCCTGATCGATTTCAGCCAGGAATTCCGTGACCTTGATAGCGCCTGCTGGGCATTCTTTTTCACATTTCTTACAGCCGATACAGCCGACCTCACAGACTGCCTTAACGTCTTTACCCTTGTCATGGGAACGGCAGAGCACATGCACTTTCTCTGAGTTCCTGGCAAAGGTGAGCACACCGTTAGGGCAGGATGCAATACAGTTTCCGCAGCTTGTACATAGGTTCTTGTTCACAACCGGGAAACCGTCTTCTCCCATGGAGATGGCGTCAAACGGGCAGGCTCTGACACAGGTCCCAAGCCCCATACAGCCGTAGGTACAGCCTTTCCTGGAATCACAGAGCATGAGGGCAGCTTTGCAGCCTTCCACTCCCTGATAATCATAAAGGGTCGTACAGTGAGCCTGTCCACCCTGACAGCGGACAAAGGGAAAAGCCTTCTCGGACTCTGAAACTTCCTGTCCCATGACTGCGCCAATCTGTTTTGCAACGTCATATCCTCCGACCGGGCAGCTGTTTACAGGTGCACCACTGAGGACAATTGCTTCGGCACAGGAAGCACATCCGGCAAATCCGCACCCACCACAGTTGGCTCCAGGGAGAAGGGAAGCGACCTCATCGACCAGGGGGTTGGTTTCCACTTTAAAGACCTTGGAGGCAAATACCAGCATTGCGCCTACCGCAATACAGAGCCCTACAAGCACCGAAACGGTGTTTATGATCACAGTCATAATGTCTGCGGTCATAGTGGAATCACCTTGAAGTAGTTAGCAAAGGACATTGACATGATCAACGCAATGAAGAAAGCGTATGTGACTCCTCTTCCAACTGCTTTTGGGACATAGAGCACGTTACTCCTCTCACGTATGGAAGACATGATGAGCATTGCAACAGTATATCCTACTCCGGCTGCAATCCCGAAAGTAATACTCTGGATGAAGGTGTATTCGTTCATCACATTAAGCAGCACAGCACCGAGCACTGCACAGTTCGTGGAGATCAGAGGCAGGTAAATACCAAGCGACCTGTACAGAGGGGGCATATGCTTCCGGACAATAAACTCTACCAGCTGCACAAGCGCTGCAATCACTATGATGAATGCAATCGTGTTCAGGTACTCAAGCCTCAAAGGAACCAGAATGAACGTGTACAGGAGGTATGAGACGAAAGAGGACAGCGTAATAACGAAGATAACTGCCCCTGACATCCCGGATGCGCTTTTTACGTCCTTTGTGACGCCCACGAAAGAACAGAGCCCGAGGAACTGGACCACCAGGAAGTTCTTAAGAAACACGCCATCCATAAAGATCGCAAATAGAGATGCGTCTGCCATTTTAATCACCTTTCATAGCCTTTAAAATCCTGCGGTAATTGACCATAGTCATCAGGACCCCAATGGTCAGGAAAGCTCCCGGCGACAGAGTCATAACACCTATGGGGTTGTACCCCAGCATGGAGACAAAGTCAATTAACTGGACTCCAAAGAGCTTGATCCCGCCTGTACCCAGAAGCTCCCTGATACCTCCAAGAAGCATTAGCACAAGCAAGAACCCTGAGCCTACACCGAATGCATCAATTATCGAGTAAAAGACTCCATTCTTCAGGGCATAGGCTTCGGCACGTCCGATCACAATACAGTTCACCACGATCAAGGGAATGTACACACCTAAAGATGCGTACATACCAGGCGTAAACGCTTCCATTACCATATCCACTATCGAAACGAAAGTAGCTATGACAATGAGTTCTATTGGAATTCTCACTGTGTCAGGAATTTCTTTTCGAAGTAATGATACCAGCATATTTGAACCGACAAGAACAAATAAGGTCCCTGCAGCCATACCAATCCCGTTTTCAACGGAAGTGGTGACAGCCAGCGTAGGGCAGAGCCCTAACACGAGGCCAAATATGGGGTTGTCCTTGGTAATTCCTCGCATATATTCACTTGCTACACTCCTATTATCACCCATATGAATCACCCTTCCTGAGCTCTTACACCATCGATACCAAAGTGCAGAGCATTCACCACCGTTACGGTTGAAATAGTCGCACCGGAAATGGCATCAACTTTTCCACCGTCTTTGGACAAACTAAGATCAGCCACTGGCAGATTTATGAACTGGGACTTAAAACCGGGTTCCGTAATTTTTGCTCCAAGCCCCGGAGTTTCGGCGTGGGCCATAACTTCCATTCCTGTTACGGTGTTGAAGTCCGCGCTTACTCCACCAAGAAGCTCAACAAGGCCCTGTGCACCGGGTTGAGTATTTCGGAAGGCATACCCGACGATATTTCCGGAAGAGTCAACTCCACGGAAGTACAGAACAACAGGGTTGCCTTCTGCATCTACCTCGTCCCCATAAACCGGTTCAAAGTCTGCAGCTGCGGGCAGAACCGCTTTTAATGCCTGCTTCTCCTGCTCAGCCTGCAGTACTCCCAACTGCACCTGGGTAGGGACAAAGGTCACTGCCAGAAGTACAGCCGCGAGCGCTGAAAGTACAATCATTTTTATGATAATGTTTGCCGGGGTATTTTTCACGCTTCAACACCTCCAAAAGGCTTTGGAACGGTGGAGCGTTCGATCAGCGGGGAAATGGCATTTGCAAGCAGCAGTCCATAGAAGGTCCCCTCGATATAATTTCCAGTGAAGTACCCGTAAACTACTGTAAGGACCCCACAAGCAACCCCGTAAATAAGTCTTCCATTCCGGGTTATCGGAGAGGTAGAGGTTTCCGTTGCAATGAAAAACACTCCAAGCAGGAAAGACCCTGTAAAGATGTAAGAAAGAGGATCTCCGAGCACAACCACAAGCACCACAGTTGTCAGTAAATACATGAGAGGAATTCTCCACTCAATGTACCTTCTGGCAATGAGGTACAGCACACCGATCATCGCGATGGGGGATGCATCTGCCAGGAACCCGGCTCCTGTCTCAAGGATAAGGTCCGAGAGAGAACCAAGCTGGGGAACTGAGAGAGGTACCATCAGGAAAGGCCAGGAAAGCTTCAAAAAGACCCAGGTAGCCAGTGCGGGGTTGAACATATAAGAGCCAAGCCCCCCAAAGGCATGCTTTACAACCCCTACTCCGAAGACTGCCCCGATAAAGGGTAGCCAGAAGGGGACTGCGGGTGGGACCATCAGTGCGATCAGCAGTCCCAGATAGACTGCATTTCCATCACCGAGTGTGACTTTCTGTTTGAATGCCTTTTGGATTGCCAGTTCGATAAAAACTGCACCCAGCACTCCGGCAACAAGATTACCGAGAGCGGGGAATCCAAATAAGTAAATCGAAGCTAAACATAACGGGAGAAGAACAATAAATCTGCTCCACATTAATTTCTTAACCGACACACCTTCCTTTATATGAGGAGGTGGGGATACCGTAAAGGCCATTTATTTAGTCGCCTCCTCCATAGCTTCAGCAGCACTCAGGTTGTGGATCTGAAGCTTTGAGTATTTGATCAATTGCACAAGATGTCTTTTTGAGGGACAGACTACCGCACATGCCCCGCACTCAATGCAGTTCATAGCGTACAGCTGCTCACATTCCTCATATTTACCAAGGTTCGAATAGGATGCAATTCTGGTCGGAAGCAGGTTTACAGGACAGACGTCCACACAGCGCCCACAATGGACACAGGCAATCGATTCATCCCGCAAGACTTCTTCCTTTGTCTGGATGACAATTCCCGTGGTGTTCTTGACCACTGGAGCCTCATCCGTATACACGGCTACTCCGCCCATCGACCCGTTAATAATAAGCTTGCCAGGTTCACCCCTGTAACCTCCGCAGGCATCAATTACGTCCTTTATAGGAGTTCCGAACCTGACAATTACGGACCCGGGCTTGTTGACAGCTCCTGTGACCGTTACTGCGTTTTCAAGGTACGGCTTGCCTTCATATATGGCATCGTATACTGCTTTGGAAGATTTTACTCCGCATACTACCACATGCACATCTGAGGGTTCGTGTCCGAGGGAGATCTTCCTGCCCATCACATCAGCTGAGAGCAGGTTCATCATCGTTGGGGTATAGGTGGTTTTGCCTGCTGCAACCACGATGATCCGGTCGTCAATGTCTTCAAGGTAGTAGTCAGCGTGCCTCTTCCCGATGATCGGGGCAATAGTGAGGGGTTTTCCATCAACTACGGCGCCTTTGAAGGCTTTTATGGACTCCTTGTCATCTGCCCGGACAACAATTACTCCCCTCGAGATCCCACTTGCTTCAAGCATAAGGCTGAACCCTTTGAGAACCTTGTCAAGGGAGTTCAGGTAAGCATGGGTAATCAGGGGGAAGGTTGCATTCATGAGCAGAGTATCGATTCTCTTTCCAGGCTTCAGGGCAAGG
Source organism: Methanosarcina sp. 1.H.A.2.2 (assembly GCF_000979975.1). Classification (NCBI taxonomy): domain Archaea; kingdom Methanobacteriati; phylum Methanobacteriota; class Methanomicrobia; order Methanosarcinales; family Methanosarcinaceae; genus Methanosarcina; species Methanosarcina sp. 1.H.A.2.2. The sequence continues at coordinate 28,771 of NZ_JJQL01000056.1, read as the reverse complement.
TATGTGGGCTTTTCGTAATACTCGACAATTCCCGCTTCCTTGATCATCTGGATTAACCTTGAAGGAGGTGCATTCTTTTCAGGAACGAACTCAACCGATTGTGTACACTCTGAAGGTGTGAGCACAACACTGAGGATTCTCTTTCCGCTGGGGTTTGGCATCAACCCAATTGATTCCACAGTCCCGCAAAAGGGGGAATGGACATAAGCGAGGTCGCTGCCCTCGCATTCCCCCAGCTTCTGGCCGACGAGAACCTCTTCGCCTTTCTTAACCAGAGGAGCACAAGCAATTCCGTCATGCTGCCTCATGGGTATAATCGCCTTTTCAGGCAGTTTATCAAGTCTAATAACATCACTCAAGGTTTGCCGCCTCCTTACAGTGCAGGCTCCGTTTCAACCTCTACAGGTTTCGGCCTGGGATAGGTAACAGCGATGCTCTTTGCAGCTGCTGAGTCTCCTCCCGGATCCTCTACATAACCTATAGATGTCCAGTCAATCACGGCTTTGCTTCCATGGCAGTCCTTGCAGGTCAGAGGAGAAGAAATTCCCACATCTTTGCTGACGATGCTATGTGCGACCTGATAATAAAGTTCCGAAGTCCTCAAGACCGCATCCGGATAATCGGGCTTTCCGTCTCCGTTGGCATCGTAAGCCTGCATTTCGTCCACTGTAACTTTACCATCACCGTCGGAATCCGCTGCCTTCACATACTGTACCGGGATCGGATCTCCAATGGAGATGCTTGTGTTCGGGTTTGCGAGCACTTCAGGGTTAGTACCTGCGTCCCACCAGGTTCCGGTAATATTGTTGAACGGGACAAGCATTACACCTGTGTCATTCCTTGTATCCACGCTTGGAAGGACATCTCCGAAGGTTCCGTTGTGCCAGGCAAGGACAGGCTGGAAGTCTGCTTCCCGGTAAACATCTTCACGTTCTCCATTCTGCCAGCTGAAAGATTCAAGTGGCTTGCCACCCGGCAGATCTCCTCCAGGAAGCTCAGGGATGTGACATGCTTCACAGGCAAGGAATTCCATGTGAGAGTCAGCAAATGGACCGTGTGATATACCTGCATGGCACTCAGCATCGTCACAGCTGCGCATGGTGTCATCATAGTGGCTCTCCGGAAGGTCGGGGGAATCTGAAGTGTTTCCACGTCCGATCTGGTGATCAGAGGTTATTATGAAACCTTCAGTGTGGTGACATTCTGCACATTCAACACCTTTTGCTGCATGGACGTCTGACTCTGCATAGGATTCTTCATCGCCCCACATAACAGCCCTCTGTTCTACATCGGTGATGTGGCACTTCTGGGCACAAGAAGACTCCTGAGGAGCCCCGTTTACATTATCGTGGAAAACGATCAGCAGAGGGTAGGGGGTAAGCAGATTAGCGTTGTAGACAAAAAACTGTATAGGATTGGTCCTTGCAGCAAGGCTGGATTTTGCCATAGCTGCACTGTTTGCATCATCATATTCTCCCTTTTCGATTTTCTCGGCACGGGCTTCGAAATCGTAGAGACCATACTGCTCATGGCACATCATACAGTCAACGCCAACACCATATTCTGCAAGCGGACCTCCACCAGGATGGTACTTCCCGAATTCTTTGACCCATTCCTCTTCTCCGGATGTTTCAAGATCAAAATTTGTGAGGGGAGACCACCGATCCATATCTACCTGTACATGATAAGAATGATTGACATTTTCGTAGACATCGAAGTGACAGCCTCCGCAGACCGTATCGGACCATTCTCCCTTGGTCATGTAGTGGGATGCAATTTGATCATTCCCTGCATATCCAAGAGAAGAATAGGCACCAGCAGCCACGAGAAGCAGCACAGCGACTCCCGACACCAACAGATTTAACCTATTCATAACGACCACATTCTCTTTTTTTGTTCACGTTGTTATGTTCATGCTTGGAAAGAAACAAAGTTCAAATTTCAACAACTTGAAGCTTATATTGAGTAATGAATGAGATTGAAGGATAATTTACGGCTGGATCGTATACGGCCAGGGGTGTACTGCCGTCACTTCCAGGCCTCCAGTGGCATAATCCAGAAACACAAAAGGAAATAATTAACGGAAAACTGAAGCGAGAAGGAACTGGCATGAACGGCTAGCCTAGCTCTTTTTGGCAGATTTGGTTCCCCTGAAGGCTTTTTGATCACCGGCTTTTTCCTTTCCTTGCTTTAGATAGCCATTTTACTCCGAAAAACAAAGCTAAATTCCACTTCAACGAAAAATGTTTGCGTGAGGTAATACTTATTTCTTTCGAAATAAGTTTGAGGGAATTGTACAGACATTAATAAAGTAATAAAAATATATACTTAATATATAGTACGCGACGTATATTAATTAAATATATAAAATGTCTGTAATAGAATTTAAAAATTACACTTTTTTAATATATATAGTTTTCCAAAGAAAATATACATGATTATACATTAAAATCAGGAAGGGAATCTACAAAAGCCAACTGGTGAAAAGAATCCTATTAAACCTTCAAAGAAAAGAAAAAAGCCTGTGAGATATAATAACATAAAAAATATATAAAACCTGTAGAAGTGGTCAGGGTAATCAATAATTAATTATTCAATAACCATTAATCATGAATCAACCAACAAATCAAAGTGAATAACCAGTAAATCAAAGTGAATAACTATAGAACGTCCCGCACAGAACAGGGAATAAATACAGCAATGATAGAACACAACGAAAGAAATAACGAAAGACGTAAAGAAAATTACATAAAAGAGCTCATATCAAAAAAACAGACAACAAATAAAAACCAACAAATATAATAAGAAGAAAGAGTTTAAAAATAAATGAAAACCGTTGGAAATAAAAAAGCAATAAAAATGTGAATAAAAATAAAATTTCACCTTCAATTTCAATTTTACCTCGATCCAGTGAACTACCCGCTAAATCTAAAGATTTAACGGGCTTCCCGCGTCCTACCTCGGAGCAAACTCCACAAGTCCACAGGCCGGCGTTTCCGCCCATCCTTACAAGGGATTTATGCTTCCTACCTCGGAGCAAACTCCACAAGTCCACAGGCCCTACCCTTGTCCCATAGGTGAAAAATTATTTAATACGAAATATTCTGTTATCCTGTGCTTGGTTATCGCATAGGATTTCAGTACATTATGATAGGGTTTGAAGATAATGATAATGGATAGCGAAAAGAATGTGGGGATATTTAAAGGGATTCATCTCCAGGCTAAAGTATAGGAGCTTTCTCCCTTCTTTCTCGAAAAATAAACATCTGGATAGAATAATAAAATAACCTAAAATTAAAAAACAAGAAGGAAAAATTGATAGAGCATGGATTCAAAATACAAAACACTATTTGCGTTTTTACTGATTATATCCATATTAGTATCAGGCTGCGTGCAGTCTGAACCTGAAGAGGATAGAGAACTCAAGGAGTTTCAACAGACAAGAAGCACTATGGACACTACAGTTACGGTAGCTGTATACGCTTCTAATGACAGCGAAGCTTCGAAGGCAATAGAGGACGCCTTTAGTGAAATATACAGAATTGACGCCCTTATGAGCCCTTCAAAAGAAGATAGTCAGCTTAATATCCTGAATACCAGAGGAGAAGTTGAAAATGCTGACCCTGCTTTTATCTACGTACTGGACCAGTCAAAGTACTATTCAGAGAAAAGCGGAGGAGCCTTTGATATTACCATCCAGCCAGTACTTGACCTCTGGAAGAGTAAATTCCTCCCTGAAGGATCACAGGAACCCCCAACTTCAGATGAACTGAACGAAACTCTCAAACTCGTAAACTACTCGGAAATAAGCACCGAAAATGGGAATGCAAGTCTGAGCCCCGGGATGAAAGTAGCCCTGGGAGGGATTGCAAAGGGCTACGCAGTTGATAAAGCAATCGAGTCTTTGAAGGAAAACGGGATTGAAAACGCTTTTGTCAACGCGGGAGGAGACGGGAGATACATCGGTCAGAAGCCAGATGGCACCTCCTGGATGGTAGGCCTTCAGAACCCGGACAGAAGCGAACAATATGTTACTGCAATTGAAGCTCGTGATATTGCAGTAGCAACAAGTGGAAACTACGAACGTTACTTTAACGAGTCGGCAAGAGTTTCTCACATCTCGGACCCGAGAACAGGATATCCTTCAGAAGGCATTATTAGCAGCACGGTAATTGCCAGAAACGCTATTGACGCCGATGCTTTTGCAACTGCAGTCTTCGTGATGGGAGAAGAAGAAGGGCTTGAGATGATAGAAAATCTCGAAGGTGTTGAATGCCTTATAATAACCGAAGACCGCAGGCTTGTGTATTCAAGCGGATTCAAAGAATATGAAGCAGAAGGCTATAGCTAAAGTCAGATCAGTGTGAGATGTTGTAGTTAAGACACACAAAAGGAACTGATCAGGGTATGGAGGACTTATACAGTCCAGAGCAAGAAGACCTGTCAGTCCAGGTATACAGTATGCAGGACCTCATAAATGGGACCTTCAGGGGTTAGAGTGCTTTTCTTCAGAAGCACTTTATTTACCTGCATGCTGCCAATTTTTGTATCTTTTAACTCTTTCAGGGCATCTGCAAAAGCATTTTTTTGATCTTTATTCAGGAATTTTACCCTGGCAAGGGTAGCATGAGCAGTAAATGCCCTCCCGTCTTCTTTGAACTTAAAAGGTTTCAGGGCGGTTTCCACATCATCATGAAGAGTCTCGAAGTTTCCTGTTGCTCCCAGCCACAGGACTTTAGGATTAGAAGGTTTTGGGAAAACCCCGATGCCTTCAATCTGTGCTTCGAAAGGCTCACAAGTAAGAGAATCAAGAGCCTCAGCCAGGGGTTTGACCATTGTTTCTTCAATATCACCGATGAACTTCAGAGTTATGTGAACTATTTCAGGGTTAACAAACTTAAGGTCAAAATCGGAAAATCTCTCCTGGATATGGAGGATTTTTTCCCTGAAACTCGGATCCAGTTCCACTGCTATAAATGTCCTGATCAAAGTTTTCACCAATATAAATTAGAAGAAATAACCAGAAAAATGTTTCTGTCACTTTACCGTTCAGAAAAAAACGAATTCAGGATGACGTTTCCAGAAAAAAATTGTAAACCTGAGTGATCCTGACTACATTTAAAAAAGGTGAGAAAAAGGAACAGCGAGAATTGAAGAGAAAAATAAAAGAGAAAAGAGAAAAAATAGGAACAATCACAGAACAATTATAATATATCAAATATTACAACACTACACGGTAAACAAACCTGTTACATATTCAATTACCGGTAATGTTAACTCTGAGAACTAATGTGAACCTATGGAAATGATATTAGCTCGAAGAAATAATAATTAACTTCAAAATCAAACAGCAGAATATAAACTAACCTCAGAGCAAAGAAGCAGGACTGCAAATATAGTTGCATAAAAATAAAAAGGGGTGGACGACATGGACAGAGCACGTATAATTGCAGAGGCGGCAGCCCGTATTTCCCAGAAACTTGATGCTGCCGCAATTATGGTCTCAGGAGATCTGAGCTTTGAGGGGATCGAGACCGGAGGAGTTCCGGTTTATTATATCTCCATGCGCCCGAAAAGCATAATAGATCACCTCGTAGCAACCGGCAAAGAAGGAAAAAGTCCTGTAAAAGAACTCAGCGACCAGCTCAACCGGGAAGCTTCGGGCAACTTTGACCACCTGCAGCATGCCGCAGCCATAGAGTACGTGCTTGAGGGGCCCAAAGGCGGGATTGTTGTTGGTGTTGTCGAAACTCGCGGTTCCAGCTCTATTATAGTCCATAGCCTCGATGAAAACCCTCTGATAAAAGCAATGAAAGAATGTGAAGAGAGGGTCAGGCCTGAAGTCATGAATGCAGTTCTGAAGATTGCTTTTGATATCGCTCTCACAGGCAGGGAAGGAAAAAAAATAGGAGCTGCTTTTATTGTAGGCGATTCAGAAGAAGTCCTGAAACGCTCTCATCAGATAATCCTTAACCCTTATGCAGGCCATGAGGAAATCCACAGAAACGTCCTTGACAAAAAAAACTGGGAATCCATAAAGGAATTTGCCCAGCTTGACGGAGTTTTTGTGATAGATGAAACGGGCATTATCCATGCAGCAGGACGATACCTTGATGTGGATGGGAAAAATATTGATATTGATAAAGGACTGGGAGGACGGCATGTCTCAGCAGCCGCCATCAGCAGGGATACGGTAGCAATCTCAGTTACAGTATCAGAGTCAGGCGGAGTCCTCAGAGTATACAAAGATGCAAAAGAAACCATCTGCATAGAATCCTTACAGCCTGCTACCAGATACATCTGACCTGGAATGCAGGGAAAATGTTTAGCTGCCTGTTAATTAACTACCTGTTAATTAACTGCCTGTTTTTAACTACCTGTTAATTAACTGCCTGTTTTTAACTACCTGTTAATTAACTGCCTGTTTTTAACTACCTGTTTTTAACTACCTGTTTTTAACTGCCTGTTTTTAACTACCTGTTAATTAACTGCCTGTTTATTAGAGCCCTCCGGTGCAGGTATGGAAACTCGAATGAAGAATGGATACTCATTAATAAAGAATATACATATCTCTTAATATGCAGAAAACCGGAGAACAGAGAGTAATTCCATGAGCAGGCAGATCTTCTACATGCCTTTCAGCCTGAAATTCCTTTTCCTTTTGATTCTCATTCTGATCTTTGGGCTTGGGTCTCTGTTTCTGGGAATTATTGTCTCTACCTTTATGAAAATAGGATTTTCCGCAGAAGACGCACTCTTAATCCTGTTTCTATCCCTCCTTGGAAGCGGGATCAATATCCCACTGACAACTCTGAGGTCTGAGATTCCGGTTGTCAAGGAGAATTATGTAAAGGTCTTTGGGGTTTCCTACAGGATTCCTATCCGGCAGATGGTTAAAAATGAAACGGTACTTGCCATCAATGTAGGAGGAGCAGTTATCCCGATCCTGATTTCCACCTATCTTCTTACACAATTCCCTTCTTCCATCCATCTTGCAGGAATTGGCATAGCAGTTGTTGCAGCCATAACTTATTCCGTAGCGAAGCCAATTCGGGGAATAGGAATTGCAACTCCGGCCCTGGTCCCGCCCCTGACAGCTGCCCTTACTGCAATCCTGCTTACTTCGGCTATCCATGTCCCTGGCTGCCCTGCGGAGACGTGCCGTGTCATTATTGCTTATACAGGAGGAGTGCTTGGGACCCTTATAGGAGCTGATCTGTTTAATCTGGGAAAAATCAAGAATCTCGGAGCCCCTGTTGCAAGCATAGGAGGGGCAGGGACCTTTGATGGAATATTTTTAAGCGGATTTATTGCCCTTCTCCTTATCTGAAAAAAGAGAGGAAAAAAGAGATTGAGAGAGACAGCTCTCTACAGAAATGATTTCACTCTATGGAGATGATTTCACTCTATGGAGATGACCCTCTATTAGAAAATAATCCTCTATTACATTCCTCGTCGAAGATAACAGATTAACTCTTTCTTCTAAGAGCCAGACATATCATAACACCGAGAATCCCGGAGATAATTCCAAAGCCTGGAAGTTTTACGGAGGCTTCCTCTGCGGCTCCTTCCTCAGGGTAGCTATTTTTATCTTCAGAGCCCTCAAATGCTATTTCGGAAGAAGATGAAGGAGCTGCCCTGTAATCAGACGAGATTTTTTCAGACTCGTTTGAACCCGGAACCACATCTGTTACGTTGGTTTCTTCTGTAAGATTATCTGCGGATTCAGAGACGGTTTCGGCTTCAATAACCACATCCATTGCAGGGAAAATAATGTATCCGGCAGGAGAGGTACTGCCCTTTCCCTTATCAGAGGTCTGGAAATACCATGAGTCGGTAAAATAAGTCTTTTTATCTTTATCAAGGTTCAGGGTAATTGACTTTGAATTTTTGAGGACAATGCCATTTTCCGAGGTCTCCTTTACTTCAAAACCCTGGAATTCATCCCCATTTTCAATAATCACAGGGTTGTCTCTGTCGATTAACCAGGTATATCTGAAGACTGCAAAGGAATCAGCGGCACTCACAAAAATGGAGTCCACATAGGTAATGAAGTAGAGCTGATCTTTTCCGTCTCCAAAGTCAGCAGTTGCGGTAAACGTCTGATTTTCTACAGTCCCGTCTGCTTCCACAATCCCGGACTCGAGTTCCTCTCCGTTTTTAGATAGGGAAAACCAGACCTTATTACCCTCTACATCAACCTGGTTCACAGTCAGAGAATAGCCTTTCCCAAGATCCCAGGACTCACCGGCTTTCAGCTCTTTTTTAGTATCACCGCTCTGGCTGATAACAAGGTTTGCAAGCTGTCTGGCATCGTTTTCAATAGGAACATATTGTTTTCCGAACCAGGCAAGCTTATAGTAAAACATTCCACCAAGTTCTGCAGGAGTTGTCCCGGCATCAAGCCCCAGTTCGGAAACAAGTACATATTTGTTGGAAAACTGCCTTGTAGAATACACAAGCTCTCCTTCACCTATAACATGGTTTCCGGGGTTGTTTTTTCCAAGTTCGTTCTGACCATCTGTTTCGACGTACTGCAGGCGTTCCCCCCACCAGTTTTCAGAAGCTACAAAGTCTTTGTGCTTATTTATGGGATAGACAAAGCCAACAAAAGTGGTCGCGTTCCAGTAAAAATCATCAGATGATGCCTCATTTGTGTCAAGAGGTAAACCTCTTAGAGTGTAATTTCCGGGATTGCTCAGTTCTTTGGCAGGAAAAATAATGTATCCGGCAGGAGAGGTGCTCCCCTTTCCCTCATCTGAAGTCTGGAAATACCAGGAATCGGTAAAATAAGTCTTTTTGTCCTTATCAAGGTTAAGGACGATTGACTCTGAGTTCGTAAGAACGAGCCCGTCTTTGGAAGCTTCTTTGACCTCAAACCCCTGGAATTCATCTCCGTTTTCAATGAGTATCGTGTCATCTTTGTCAATGAGCCATGTATACTTAAAGACAGCGAAGGAATCCGATGAGCTTACGAAAATGGAGTCCACGTAGGTGATGAAGTAAAGCTGGTCTTTTCCGTCCCCAAAGTCAGCAGTTGCGGTAAACGTCTGGTTTTCTACAGTCCCGTCTGCTTCCACAATCCCGGACTCGAGTTCTTCTCCGTTTTTAGATAGGGAAAACCAGACCTTATTACCCTCTACATCAACCTGGTTCACAGTAAGAGAGTAGCCTTTCCCAAGATCCCAGGACTCACCGGCTTTCAGCTCTTTTTTATCATCACTATTCTGGCTGATTACTATATTTGCAAGCTGTCGAGCATCATTTTCAACGGTAACATACGGTTTTCCAAACCAGGGTAACTTATAGTAAAACATTCCTCCAAGTTCTGCAGGAGTTGTCCCGGCATCAAGCCCAAGGTCGGAAACAAGTTCATATTTACTGGAGAACTGCCTTGTAGAATACACAAGCTCTCCTTCACCTATAACATGGTTTCCAGGGTTGTTTTTTCCAAGTTCGTTCTGGCCATCTTTTTCGATGTATTGCAAGCGTTCTCCCCACCAGTTCTCAGAAGCCACAAAATCTTTGTGTTTGTTTACAGGATAGTTAAAGCCTCCAAAAGTAGCTGCATCCCAACAAAAACCATCAGATGAGGTCGCATTGGTGTCAAGAGAAAGCCCGCAGATAGCCGGAGCTGCAAAGCCTAAAGGAGGGGCCAGCAAACAGATTACAAACGCAATCAAAAGTGAAGACAAAGCTTTTTGGATACCACGATTCATGAATATCATCACTCGTTTTCATTGAAATTTATAAATTGAACCATACATAAAAAGAAACTATAAGCAAATATTGTTATAAATAATACAGAACGTAACAACAAATAAAGCTGAGTAGTTAATAAATTTTACTAATTTGAATTGAAAAAAAGAAAAATAGTACTAAATAGGAAATAAAAACAAAAAAAGAAAATGAATAGCTTCAGTTTGTCAGGAAACCGAGGACATAAGGCATAATAATAAAAAAGCAAAAGCAAAATTAAGAAGAGGGGTAAAAAATTAAGCAAATAGGTATGAAGAGTTAAAGAGTTGCAACCACAGATTCAGTATCGGCTCAGCCCCTTACTCTGAAGCGGAGCAGAGCTGCAATTCCTCCCAGTTTGTGAAGCTTTTCCCCGGGCTCAAAGGTCGTGCTGAATACAACAACCTTTCCCTGCGCCTGCTCAACCTCCATAAGGAGTTTGTCGATATCTTCCCCTTTTTCCCGCCCTTCCCGCAGGGTTTCGTCAGCAATGAGCAGGGTTTCGACAGCCCCGTATCCAAGAGCATTTTTAACATCCGCAAAACCATAAGCGGCTTTACCGTCCATTGAGATCTCCCTGATGAGGTCTTCCATGAGAGAGGATTCCCGGGCTATACGGGACTCCTGCATGATTCGGTCCACAGCTCCTCTGCGGAGCACTTCCTGAAAGCCGGACATCCCGATCATTGAAGTGTCTTCAGTCAGCGCCTTTGAAGCCATATCAGGCTCGACATCATGGAAATATTTCAGGAAATCTTCTTTGGTAAACCCGGGGCCTGCAATCACTATAGAGGCGTCTTCGGGAACCGCATGCCTGAGCTGTTCAACAAGTTCCCTGAAAAACTCATTCCTGAGCCCAGTCTCTCGCTTCCCGGATGACTGCCGGATATGGGAGTAGATCTCAATTCCGTAGTGGCGCACAAAACCAATGTCCGCATCGCCCTCTTCGACTGCTACAAGAACAACTTTAGGGCGTTTTCCGGCCTCTTCGGCGTCCTGGATGCGCTGGAGCTGGTCATTTTTCCAGTGCTCCTTGACAATGGAAATATTTGTCCCTATTTCGACATTAAGAGTGTGATAGGAGCCGGTGTCCATCCCCTGCTCTATCGGGCCGTGTATTCGCAGCCGGTTCGCGAATTTATGGAATTCCATTTCCTCAACCCTGATCCCGAGCCGGACCTTTACTTTCTCGACTTTTTCAGGACGAAGTTTGTCACTTGCAGAATCTGCTTTCCTTTTGGTAAGGGCAAAGACCATATCGCCTTTTTCAATGATGTATTTCAGATGCCAGAGATCATCGAGGGTTTCGGCTGTTACGGCAATTTCCCCTTCCCTGCCTTTCAGAGAACGGTTCGTAACCCTCATACCTTTGTCACTCCATGCATTTCAGTTTCCCCTTCACTTCCCTCTTCGCTTCCCTCTCCGGACTCCGTTTCAATTTCCACTTCAATATCTTCTCCGGATTCGTCTCCGAATTCATCTTCAGTTTCTTCCTCATAGCCCTCAGATTCGGCCTCTAGTTCGGAAGTCCCGTATTCTTCTCCTTCAGGCTCGATTCCCTGCCCTTTTCTTTCTGGTTTCTGGGTCCTGAGGTTTGACTCCCCGGCAGGGATCATCATAGCTACCAGGTCAGGGGATGCGATCTGCTTTACAAAGCGAGGGTCACCGAGCTTGTCCGCATAAATCCGGTAGATTTTTTTCGAGATATCATTCTGATTGAATTTGCCCGGAGTAAGTTCAAGGATATAGTCCCCATGCTTCCGGACTGCAGAAGCAGGCCCGCCTATGACCCTTGTCTCGCCTTTCAGCTCAAGCCCGACTGCAACTCCAAGAGGTACATCTTTGAAGTAATTGCGCTCTCCACGGATAACAAATGCCCCCTTTTTCAGGTACTCTCCGGACTCCGGAGTCTTTGTTACCTGTTCAGCTTTAATCCAGTAGCAGTCCCCACTGAACTGCCCGGCTTTCCAGAGGCTCGAATAAGAAACTGCAAACTGTGCAACTTCCTGAAGAGTGGATTCCGGAACCTCCTCTCCTCCGGTTTTAATAACTGTCAGAGGAGCACCGGGGGTCTGTGTATGGAAGACGATATCTCTTTTTTCCATGTATTTTTTGAAAACTTCCTCGTTAGTGTCGGCATCCCTGCCTCCTACAACCAGGAAACCGTCTGAGGATACAAACCACCTGAAACGGTCGTACCAGTGCTTTTTCCGGGACGCCTGCAGCTTCCTCCCGGCCTTTGCAGCCTTTGCCGCAGCCTTTTTCGCCATAGCCTTTCTGGTATCCTCAATGGCTTTGAGAGCCCCTTCCCTCTTTTTAGTAAACTTTTTGACCTTCTCGTAATATTCCTGGGCGTTCTGGGGCACGGTCTTCCGGATATCAAGGTTGACGCTCTTGCCGTCAAGCTCAACAGTTACAGTCCCGGTCTTCTGATCAATATTTGTAATCATTTGTGCAGCAGGCATGGCCTTTTTGGCCTGTTTCAGGATGGAACGGATTTCATCCCAGGAATAGCCCTTTGCCCTTGCGCCGTTGAGTACTGAAAAAAGCTCTTCGATAATCTGGTAATTGGCGTAAACTATCTCTGCAAGAAGGTTATTTTTCTCAATTTCTTTTTCGAACTTTGCAAGGCTCTCTTCCTGCTGGAGAAGCCGCCTTTCGTAAACGCCAAGGGTTTTCTCCTTCTTTTCGGCTTCCTTTACCTCTGCAACCTGTTCCAGCGACTTTTTCCCGAAAAACTCGTCAAGTGCCGTATTAAATGAATCAAAATATTCCTTTTCGTATTCAGAATAGCGGGTGAGGTCAAAAGGCATCACATCGAAGGTTTCGATCTTCCCGTTGATTTCCTTCTTTATATGCTGAGGTCTGAGCCCCGGAACCTGAGTTTCACTTTCTGCTTGAGTTATAACTTCTATTTCATTACCGGATTCGATTTCAACCTCTGATTCAGTTTCAACTCCGGTTTCAGTTTCAACTCCAGTTTCAGTTTCAATTCCAGTTGCAGTTTCGGCACCTGTTTCTGGCTCAGCCTTTATCTCGCCTTTACCTGCAGTCCTGCCCCTGAACAGCGGGGAAAAGAGGTCCTGCAGCGCATCGTGGAGCCTTTCAGCATCCTCTACAATGGCTTCTTTTGCAGGTTTAGCCTTATCAATTCCTGCACGCGCACAGGCTTCTTCTGCCAGGACTCCCCCAAGGTTGAATCTTGTAGCAATGGTCCGGACAATATCAGCAGTCGATTTCGAAAACGCATCCATAAGGTCCGAAACCTTAGCCTCCACAGGGCTCAACTGTGCCTCCGGAAGCTCATAAATCTCCCCACTCCTCAGCCTGCGGTCCTTCATAGTCACGGGGTTCATTGGCAGGATAATCTTGTTTTCGGAATCCACAATCAGGACGTTTCCCCGAGCGAACAGCTCCACAATGAGGGTGTTTCTGATCCCTCCCCTCTCAATCCCGATCTTCACGATCCTGTCAAAGTCGTGCTGCTCCACGGATACGATCCTGCCCCCCGCCAGGTACTTTCGAAGGAGCATGGGAAAAGCCTGAGGAAGCGTGGGGCTTTCCCTGAAGTGTTTACTTAAATGGATACGCTTCCCAGCCTCAATAAACAGGTTATCCCTACCCTGATGAAAAACGTAAAGGTTGATGCGGATTTCCCCACTTGCAGGCTGGTAGATCTTCCCGATCTTCGCATCAAGAATGGACTTCGAACCCCCTGACAGCTCGGCAACAACTGCAGCAACGTCGGCACTTGACATATCCTGTTTCATGAAGTGGATATAATAGAGGATTCATGTATAAGGTTTCCTGTGCAGAGTTGCGGCTCTGCAGTGCGCGGTCCGTTTCGCTACGCTCAAGCGGACTTATTGTTGGCGGCAGTCGTTGCAGGAATTTTGAGAAAGACATTGGAAGAAGAAAAGATATATTGGAACCGGAGCAAACGGAAATTCTGTATTAAACATATCTTGTCTCGAATCTTCGGTGCAGCCTCCCTCAAGGAAAAAAGAGAGATGAAGTTACAGTTCCTTCAAAAGACGAAAACCAAGATTTCCGAAACGACTCTCAGGGTCGCGTCTGAAGCGGCCAGCCGAACGGCAGAACCCTATATCGCAGTACCAGCTGCCCCCACGAGAGACACGATCGAAGCCATTTCCAGCTTCCCATACACATCCACCTGAAGGAGAATCTTTGTAGTTTTCGTGCCATTTATCCTGAACCCATTCCCAGACATTCCCATGCATGTCATAAAGACCCCAGGAATTCGGTTTTTTCCGGCCAATTGAGTGAGTTTTACGACCTGAGTTCTCAGCGTACCATGCATACTCTTTAAGCTTTGACTCATCGTTACCAAAAGAATACCCTGTTTGTGTACCGGCCCTACAGGTGTATTCCCATTCGGCTTCTGAAGGTAAACGGTACTTATCGGTACTTTCTGTTGCATTCAGTTTTTTAACAAATTCCTGGACCTCATTCCAGGAAACCATCTCAACTGGTCGGTCTTCACCCTTGAAGTGGGAAGGGTTATTTCCCATTATCATTTTCCATTGTCTTTGCGTGACCGAAGATCTACCCATGTAAAAAGGGATTTTAATTGTTACTTTATGGACAGGGGATTCGGAATCTGCTCTGTCTTTCTCTTCAGAAGGTGAATCCAGATCAAATTCCCCGGGCGGGATCAGTACAAATTCCATACCAGTAGAGGAGCTGGCAAAGGTTGCAGGAGTTTCTGAGTATCCAGACTTTGCCACGACATATGAGTCTTCAACAACATATGAGTCTTCAACAACATATGAGTCTTCAATTTCTCCCCTTTTCAGATGGCATAGAACTGCGTTAATGTGATTTTTAAGGTTACTTTTGCTTCCCATAAGATCTTCCCCCCAAAAGTTCTTATTTCGTTATCGGTTTCAATAGTTATTCTGGTTTTTCACGGGCATTGACAGGAACAATTATAGAGATATTATATATATTAACAGGAAATTCATTTCCGGATTTCTTAGCCAATTTATTTCCATTGTAGATGAGCTCTTTTTCTTTCTGAGCAAATCCCATCCCAGTTTAACCTATAATGAGTCCTTTCCGCTGACAATATTTACTTTGAACCTACTCTATATTCGAATCGACTCTATATTCAAGTGAACCGGGAAATCCGAATAATCAGTTGTTCCTGTTAAAGTCCCGATTTTCCTTCCAGAAATGATGTTTATTTCTGTGATCCTGAACTGGTGGTTTTCCAGCAGGCTTTGAAGCCTCTGACCGGGACACAAATTGAGGATAAAAAAACTGTTTTAAAAAAACTCATATAAACAAAAGTAAAATATGAGTTAATCTATCTTAGGAAACCCCAAACCTAAAATCAAACTAAAAGATTCAAAACCCAAATTCCCAAAAACCATGGACCACCGAACCACCCGTTATTTGAAATCCTGTTTTCAGAACTATTATAAAACCGCTGAAATAGTTCTTCCTGACCACCTGCCTAATAGAGAATGGGCTTTCATCTTCTACGATGATATGCCGGAAAAAATGATGCATCGGCACAAGTCTTTCGGTTCTCCGGGAGAGGCTCTTGATTACCTTTACGGCATGGTTCCTGCGCATGTTTACAATTCTACGGCTTACTACGAATACCCTGATGCAAAGAAGATGAATGAGAAAAACTGGCTCGGGGCAGAACTGATCTTTGACCTTGATGCAGACCACCTGCCAAATGCCCCGAATAATTATGCTGATATGCTTGAGCTTGTGAAGAAAGAGACTCTTAAGCTCATAGATTTTCTGTTAGACGATTTTGGAGTTTCAGAACAGGAAATGGAGCTGGTCTTTTCCGGAGGAAGGGGATATCATTTACACGTTACGAATCCGAAAGTTCTGAAGCTCGGGAGTTCAGAGAGAAGGGAAATCGTGAATTATGTGAGCGGAAGGGACATTGATTTCAAGCACTTTTTCAAGGAGGTTGCAATGGATGGGGATTTCGGGACAGGCTCAAAGGCATTTAAAGGGATTAAGAACGTGCCTATGAAGTGCACGCTTGTTGGATACGATTCCGGGTGGGGTAAGAGGATTGCGCTTTATCTTACGGACTACATGAAGACTGAGTGTGAAAAAAAGTACAAGAAAGATATGTTTCCCGAACTCCGCAAGCATGAGAAGGTAGGGGATGCCACAATAAAAAAGCTGATTAATATTACGAACAGCGAAAATGGCTTAAAGGACATTCTGGAGAGAGGAAGGCTGGACTTTGACGTAAGAAATTTTAAGGAGATTGCCGCATATTTTATGCAGGAATCAGTTGAGGATTTCCTGAACAGGTTCGGAGCCAGTGTTGATGAACCGGTGACTGCCGACATCAAACGCCTGATCCGCGTACCCGGGTCCCTGCACGGCGGGTCCGGGATGCTGGTTAAGAAGCTTGCTTTTTCCGAGCTGGAAAGGTTTGATCCGCTCAATGATGCAGTTATCTTCAGCGACAAACCAACAAAAATAACCGTTTCAAAGCCTTTCTCAGTACAGCTGAAGGGCAAGGATTTAAGAATAGAAGAAGGCATACAGGAAGTTCCGGAGTATGCAGCCGTATATCTAATTTGTAGAGGTGTTGCGGAGTATGGACATAGAAAAAATCAGCCAAACACTGTATAAGGAAAAAAACCAGACATTGAAAACGATTCAGGCTGATTTTTATCAGGAAGCTGAAAAATACATCCGGGAGCTTGAGAAAGAGATAGGGAAGATTAATAATCCCCGTTCTCCGGAATCAAAGATGCTTAATGACGAGCATGAAAGAGCGCTTTCGGACCTTGAGACAATCTTTATGAAAAGGATAGGGAAGGTCATTACCCGGGCAACGATCCAGTCTAACGCTGATAAACCTATTTCAAAGGATCTCGAAAAGCTGCTTCCTGCAGAGAAAATGCTTTATGATCTTGTGCTTCAGGGAATAGAAGCTGCAAAAGTAGAGCTTTTAGGCCCCATTCTTTATCCCGATTCAGGGAAGATTCCGGTCTGGCCCGGGACAGGGGATGCAAGACAGGCATCTGCCGCGGTTATTGTAGATGCAAAAACAGGCAGGGGAATAACTGTGACTGCCGAAGGGAAGAACACAGGGACAGAGTCGGGCAAAAACAATATAAACGAAGAATATGTTGTTGTCCGAATACTGAAGGACCTGCCTACCTTCACAGGGGCGGACGGCCGGAACTATACGGTCAATGCCGAAAATGTGGTTGTTTTGCCGCAACTGAATGCAACAGGGTTGATAAAGCGGAAAGCAGCAAAACTGATTGCTGTCGGAGAGAAAGGCTCCGGAGAAAAGAATTCCGAAAAGAACTGATTCCTTGAGACATGCAGCTTATTTTAGCCAGAAAAACAGTTGTGGACAGGCATATCAGAGACCCTGTAAACAAAGGATTCATGCCTTATGAAGGAAAAGCACTTCAGGCAATAGTATTAGTATATATATGTGTAGCTATATCTGTGTAGCTTAACCTTGTTAGCGTGCTCTGACCTCGTCTTCAATAGGAGACCGTCACTCAGGATATCGAAACAAAAGAGGTTCAGACGATTTCAAACTTATCAATTAACGCTTCCCAAATTAATAGATTCCCAGGAATTAAACGCCATACGTAACGCCATACGTATATTCAATAAGTATATTTAACAGTGCTTTTCCGCAAAAGCCGGAATATGCACAAAATACCAATAATCATCAAAAAGGTGTAAAGAATGAAAATTCCAAAGAGGTTCAGAACTTACTGCCCGTTCTGTAAGACCCACCAAGAACACGTAGCAGAGAGGGTCAAGAAGGGCCAAGCTTCATCAATGACTCACATTGCAAGGCAAAAGAAAAGACAGCAAGGCATAGGAAACAGCGGAAAGTTCTCAAAGGTGCCCGGTGGCGACAAGCCAACAAAGCGCATCTGGCTCAGATACCGCTGCACCGTATGTAAGAAAGCCCACCAGAGACCCTGTTTCAGGGCAAAGAAGTTCGAGTTCAAGGAGTAAGATAAAATGATAGACTACACCCAGCGACCAAAAAGCAGGTTCCTGCGCGTAAAGTGCAACGACTGCGAAAACGAACAGATCATATTCGGAAGCGCAAGCCGTAAAATTACCTGCGTAGTCTGTGGAAGGACCCTTGCCGAACCAACCGGTGGAAAATCAACAATTACCACTCACATCCTGGAAGTACTTGAATAACCGTATCAGGGAAAGCACTTAACAGGAATAGAGTATAGAATAATTTAGAGAACAAAAATTGAGAAGTGGTACGAATGGGAAACGATAACTGGCCTGAAATCGGAGAATTTGTTGTCTGTACGGTGAAGAATGTAACTGATTTCGGAGCCTACGTCGAGCTTGAAGAATTCGGAGGAAGGGAAGGTTTCATCCATATCTCCGAAATTAAAGCAGGCTGGGTCAAGTACGTCAGGGACTACGTAAGGGAAGGGCAGAAGATTGTCTGCAAGGTTCTGAACGTGGACCCTTCCCGAGGCCACATCGACCTTTCATTGAAAGACGTAAATGAGCACCAGCGGCGGGCTAAGATCCAGGATTGGAAGAATGAGCAGAAAGCCACCAAGTGGCTCCAGTTCGTGGCCGAAGAGACCGAGAGCGAGGGCGATGAAATTGGCCTGCAGGCTCTGCATGAAAAACTTGTAGAAGAGTTTGGAAGTGCATACGCCGCCTTCGAAGAAGCAGCTGTTGAAGGGGAAAGCGCCTTTAAAGGGCTCAAAGTCAACAAAAAATACTTACAGAGCATAATCAAAATCGCAGGAGAAAATATCAAACTGCCCTTCGTGGATATCGCAGGGTATGTGGATCTGACCTGCAATCTTCCAAATGGCATAGAGGTCATAAAACAGGCCCTTCATGCTGCAAATTCCATCAGTGATGTTGATGGGGAAGATATAAAGCTCGAAGTAAGTTACACAGGGGCTCCGAGATATAGAATCAAGGTAATAGCTCCTGACTATAAGAAAGCCGAATCAGTCCTTAAAAAATCCGCTCAGACGGCAGTAGACACTATTGCAAAACTTGGCGGACATGGGATTTTCAAACGGCATATCGAATCAGCAAAGGCGTGATAACCTTTGGGACAAAAGATCCGCAAATGCAAAAATTGCGGCAGGTACACTTTAAGGGAAAAATGCCCGGCTTGCGGGGGAGAAGTCTTACCCGCGATCCCGGCTCGCTTTTCTCCTAAGGACCCTTATGGCAAGTACCGAAGACTGGCAAAGAAAGGATAAGGGATTTTTATGCAGCAAAGTACACTTGTCCGCCTGAAAGAAAAACTTGAGCTCAAAAACCCCATACTGGTAGTAGGACTTCCGGGAGTAGGGCTTGTTGGCAAGCTGGTGGCAGAGCATCTGGTAGATGAACTTGAGGCTGAAAAGATTATGGAGGTTTATTCTCCGCATTTTCCACCCCAGGTCCTTATCAATAAAGATTGTACTGTCCGTCCGGTAAGCAACACCATATACCACGGGAAAGTAAACGAAACTGATGTTATATTTCTTGTAGGGGACCACCAGAGCACTACTTCACAGGGACATTACGAACTCTGCTCTCTTTATCTGGACATTGCAGAGGAACTTAAAGTACCCAGAATATACACCCTCGGGGGCTACCCGACAGGCAAACTCACCTATGAAGAGACAGTCCTTGGGGTTGCCAACAGCACGGAACTGATCGAAGAGATTAAAAAATTCGGGGTCGAGTTCAGGGAATCGGAGCCAAGCGGGGGAATCGTAGGAGCATCCGGTCTGCTTGTGGCTTTCAGCAGGATGAGGGGCATAGATGCTGCTTGTCTTATGGGAATGACGCCAGGATACCTGATGGATCCCAAAAGTGCCCAGTCTCTTTTGAAAGTGCTGTGTAATATGTTCGGGATCGAGGTAAACACAGACTCCCTTAAGAAAAAAGCAGAGGAAATGGAAAGTATCCTCGAAAAGTTGAAAGAAAAAGAAGAGCAGCAGAACTTCCCAGAAGTTAAACCCACGGAAGAAGACCTGCGCTACATAGGATAAATACATAGATAGGGAAGTTCCAGGTAGAGAATACGCGGATAGAGAATCCGGATAGAGAAATACATAGTTAAGGAACCTGAAAGTTAAAAACGATTCTGGCGAAAGGTTCGGAAATGAAAGTCAATGCAGACCTCCATCTCCACTCAAAGTACTCGATGGCGTGTTCGGGGAAGATGGAACTACCCACAATTGCTAGTGAAGCTTCGAGAAAAGGGATGGAGCTTATCGGTACAGGGGACTGCACTCATCCGAAGTGGCTGGAAGAGATAAAAAAAGCAGCTATTTCAGACGAAGAAATCCGAATAGGAAATATATTTTTTATACCCACTACCGAGGTCGAGGATATCGACCGGGTACACCACCTCCTGATTTTACCTTCTATTTCAAAAGCCGAAGAGCTGGCAGAAAGAATTGCCCCTTTCGGAAACCTTGAAGCAGATGGGCGCCCATCAGTTAAGCTGGATGGCTGTGAAATTGCAGAGATTGCAAAAGATCTTGGAGCTCTTATTGGTCCCTGTCATGCTTTCACACCATGGACTGCTCTTTATGGCTACCATGACAGCCTGGAAAGCTGCTATGGGGATATGACAGAATATGTCTCTTTTGTTGAACTTGGCCTGAGTGCAGACAGTAATTACGCAGACAGGATTGAGGAACTGCACCGACTGACCTTCCTTACGAACTCTGATGCCCATTCCCCTTCTACCAACAAACTGGCAAGGGAATTTACTCAGTTCAATGTTCCTGACATTACTTTTGAAGGCATCAAGAAAGCAATTCTCAGGAAGCAGGGATACGGAGCTACTCTGAACGTCGGTTTTTTCCCTGAAGAAGGAAAGTACAACCGGTCTGCCTGCGTCAAGTGCTTTACTCAGTATCCGCTGCCGGAAGCCGAAGCTAGAAGATGGCGCTGTCCGATATGCAGAGGCATTATAAAAAAAGGAGTGGCTGACCGGGTCAACGAACTTGCGGATTTTGAAAAACCCGAGCATCCTGATCACCGACCTCCTTATCTTCACCTGATCCCTCTTGCAGAGATCATACAGATGTCACTCGGCCACGCAAGCGTCCAGACAAAAGGCGTAAAGACTGCCTGGGAGACCATTGTCGGGCATTTCGGAAACGAGGTTGAAGCCCTTATCTATGCAGAACCGGAAGCCCTGAAAATAGTGGATGACAGGATAGTAAACGCAATTCTCGCCTTCAGGAAGGGCGATGTTATAATCCACCCCGGCGGAGGCGGCCAGTACGGCTGGCTCGAACTGCCAGGCCACCTGAAAGCAGAAAAACCCGGACCTGCAGAAAAAGGTGCCGAGGAAAAGAAAAAAGCCTCAAAAATAACAAAAAGAGAGATCGGAAAGTCCAGAACTCAGATTTCATTTTCTGACCTTGCGAGAAAAAGCTCCGTAGAAACAGTCGAAACTGAGGAAGAAAAGACAGCAGGAGTGGGAACAGAATGGCCAGAGAAAGAGAGGCCGGAAAAACCTGCAGGTCAGAGATCACTTTTTGATTTTTAAAATCCGAGAGCCGCTGAGAATAAAATATATAAGATAGAAAGTCTATTCACTTAACTCTGCACCAAAAACGTCGGGTACTGCCCGGAAACGTCCTCATTATTTAAAATCTATCCAACGTTTAAGCTAACGTTTAACATTTAAGCTGACATTACATTTAAGTTAACGTTACATTAATCTAACGTTTAAGCTAACCTAAAACGTTCTTAAAGCAAAATGCCCAGGTAGTCTAGCGGTAGGGCGACGGTCTCGAAAACCGTTTCTTCTTTGGGAGAGCGCAGGTTCGAATCCTGCCCTGGGCGTGACCCTCTTATTAAAACCTTATTAAAACCTCTTTTTAGAAAAACAGGTGTTGCCTGATTAATTTGTTAATCCATTCCGGAACCCCCGAGGAAATCGGTCAGTTTTCTCCCCCTGTGCTGCACGGAGCCTGAGCCGGCCTGCCAGCCAGAATAAATAATTTCCTAACTCAGGAACCATTTTTCAAGAATGTAGGTATAAACGCTTCCTCCAGCTTGCCTGCAGCCCTACAAAAAAAGAAGTGAGTACCGGGTTTTTCCAACACTATTAATATTTACATTTTTATGTCACTTTTAATTTCTTGCTATTATTTTCTTCCTTCTCTTCTTTTTTGTTGGAAAGACCGCTCTCCTGCGTCGAGCGTGAAAAAGACACAATACAACTAATGACGTTGTATGGGGAAGAAATTCTTGTAATTCACTCCTTTAGTCCACTTTAGTGAGCGAAGCTCACTGTTCTTATGGGCGTTAAGAATAATAGATATGCCCCCAGTAAATAGGGTGAAAAAAAGATTTCAAATTAAGGGGAGATATGCATGAGTTCCAAAGACAACCTTAAGGCTGCATTTACTGGCGAATCAATGGCGAACAGGACATACCTGGCCTTTGCGAAGAAAGCAGACGAGGAAGGGTATCATCAGATAGCCAAACTCTTTAGAGCCGCTGCTGCTGCGGAAACAGTCCATGCTTTCAATCACCTCCAGCGTATGGGCGGGATTGGAACTACAATGGATAACCTGAAAGAGGCCGTTAACGGCGAAACATACGAATTTGAAACAATGTACCCCACGTTTATAGAGGAGGCAAAGACCGAAGGGGATAACAGGGCTCTCTGGAGCTTTGAAGTGGCAAATAAAGTAGAAAAGGTCCATGCCAGACTATATGAAAAAGCCCTGGAAGAAATAGGGAATAATAAAGAGGTTGATTATTACGTCTGCGGGGTCTGCGGACATACTATGGAAGGTGAACCTGAAGGGAACTGTCCAATCTGTGGGGCACCTGCATCCAAATTCAATAAAATTGACTGAAAACCAATTAAGACAACAACATTTCAGACGGTCAGGGAAATCCATCGAGAGCTAACAGATAAGAAAAAAGCTCTCCATTTACTTTTTTGCTAGCATGGCTTTAAAAACAGATTGAAGCCATTATTAACCTTCTTTCGTTTTCATAAGGGCATCAAGCAAATAAGGAATTCGATTCCCGCGTTCCTTTGATTCTTTGGCTTTTATGCAATTATACTTCCCGAAACCTCAGGGATTCAGATAAACAACTTTATTTGCAAAACCCCTGATATAGAACAAAATTTAAAAGGGAGCCCTGAATTTTTTGAAATTAAACAAGAAATTGATGAAATACTTCGATCGTCGCAGAACAGGCAAATGGACAGGTGAGGTAAGTGCATATGACTTCGCAGTTCGCCTGCTTGGTTACGTATCATTTGCGATATTTGTGCTCGCAATCCTTGCAGGAATAATCTATTTTCTGTTTATGTACTGAGGAAGAAATAGAAATATGTTCTCAAAAACCATGTTTCTTGCCGTTAACTATTTAAAAGAGAAAGGATATGTCAGTATCCTTGTTAGTCTTCATTAAGGGGCTGTGGCCTAGCCCGGCATGGCGATGGGCTCCAGCGGATAAATGATGAACAACGGGTCTACCGAGTCTTTCCCGACGGGGCAGGACAATGAGGAACCGTTGGAGCACTGATAGATGCTCACCAGAAAAACTGTGAAAGCAGTTGTTCGGAGATACCCGTCGATCGTGAGTTCGAATCTCACCAGCCCCACCTTTATTATTTTCT
This sequence comes from Methanosarcina sp. 1.H.A.2.2, assembly GCF_000979975.1. NCBI lineage: Archaea > Methanobacteriati > Methanobacteriota > Methanomicrobia > Methanosarcinales > Methanosarcinaceae > Methanosarcina > Methanosarcina sp. 1.H.A.2.2. The sequence goes on along the minus strand of NZ_JJQL01000056.1, from coordinate 5,391 downwards.
TTAATTTTCTTTAATTTTCTTTAATTTTCTTTAATTTTCTTTAATTTCGATTTTCAGGAAAACATTCTCATCTTTGTATGATTACTTTCTAATTCCAGTATCGATACTCTCGATATAGACCTCTTTTTTGATAATATCCTCTTTTGGATTCAGTTCAATCCCGGAAATGAGAATGAGGAGTTATAAATATCAGTTACTTGAAAAAAAGACCCATCATTCAAAACGAAGGGATTCCTTATAAAAATTAAACCTGATCTTAAACGAGGGGTTAAACCGAAAGACTTCAGGAAAATCCTGACCTGCATAGTATTTTCCTTCCTGATACTTACTTTAGCCGTCAGCCCTGTATTTGCGGACATATCTACCGCAGACTCCGGGCAGGGCAATTCCACAGTTGAAGAGACTGAAGAGGCTGAAAATCCAGCCGCAGCCGAAAAAGGGAATTTAGGGAAAATTGAAATCATAACAATTCCAAACGGCTCTGAGATTTATATAAACGAAAAGCTCGTGGGAAAAACCCCGGCTCTCATAGAGAAAGTACCGCCCGATTTTTATGAGGTGATGCTAACGCAGGAAGGGTATGACGATGTCTTTGAGAGGGTGCTTGTTAAAGCCGGGAAAACTGCCTCAATCTCAAAAAAGCTCCGTGTAAACGAGAGGGTATACAGCATTTCTTCAAGCCCCTCCGGAGCAAATGTCTACCTTGACGGGAAGTACAAAGGAATAACTCCGGTCGTATTTCATGCAGGCGAAGGGCAGCATAAACTGGCTATAAAGAAGACAGGATACAGCACGGTTTCAAAAGAGATCAATGCCTCCGGAGAGACAGCACCTGTGATGGAGGAAAAACTCCACCTCAATCTCTTTACCTACTTTGCTGCAACCCTGGTTCTGCTGGCTGCAGGTATTATTATAAAAAGAAACCCCGAAAAGTTAAAGTTTAAATTCCCGAGAAAAGTTTCGGCAGGCGGCAGGGCACTCGAAAAGTTTCAGAGGGGATCAGGGAAAAGAGATGAAAAACTGCAAGAGAAATCATCAGTTCCTGATGATCTGGTAGAAATGGAAAATTTTACGGAACAAAATTTTGAATACACAGTAAAAAAGAAAAAGAAAGTCTGATTAAAAATGATTATCAGGGAGGTTGATTAGAAAAATTGATTAGAATAATTAATTAGAATAATTGATAGGCAGAAGCTGACTGCTTACGGATTCTGGAAGTTTTCATCCTTCATCCTTCACCTTCATCCTTCACCTTCAAATTCTTTTTCCAGAAAAGCCTCCAGACGGTCCATGCCTTCTGCAATGTTTTCAAGGCTGTTAGCGTAGGAAAAACGCAGGTAGCCTTCTGCCCCGTTTCCGAAGTCTATGCCGGGAGTTACTGCCACACCTGCCTCATTGAGAATCCTGCGGCTCAATTTAAGAGAATCACTGCAGAACTTGCGGGCATCAGCGAGGACATAAAAAGCCCCCATTGGCTCTTTGCGCACTTCAAGGCCCATGCCGAGAAGCCTTTTAAGCATGTACTGGCGACGTATATTGTAGGTCTGGACCATCTCAGTAACGTGTTCCTGAGGACCTTTCAGGGCTGCAATGCCTGCCTCCTGGACAAAGGAGTTAGCGCAGATAAAGAAATTCTGGTGAATTTTCTGAATCGCGCGTATACAATCAGGGGGGCAGATAATATAGCCAAGTCTCCAGCCGGTCATTGCATAAAGTTTGGAAAAGCCGTTAAGGACAAAGGCATTTTTCGTATATTCCAGGATGCTGTGTTCTTCTCCGCTGTAGATCAGGCCCTGGTAGATTTCGTCCGAAACGATAGGAATTCCTTTTTCATCTGCTATTGCGGCAAGGCCCTGCAAACTTTCAGGAGACATAACATGCCCTCCGGGATTTGAAGGACTGTTAATGAGGATGGCTTTGGTATTCGGACTCAGGCACTGCCTTACTGTTTCGGGTTCAAGGACAAAGCCGTTTGTCTCGCTCGTATAGACAAAAACAGGGGTCCCGCCCAGATACTTTACGAAATTTGGATAGCAGGCGTAGTGAGGGTTCGACATAATTACTTCATCCCTCTTTTCAAGCAGAGCCATAAAAACAATCAGGAGACCAGGGCTTGTCCCGGAAGTAACAATAACCTGATTCGGGTCCAGGTCAACTCCAAACTTCTGATGATAAGACTCAACTATTGCCTCTCTGAGAGCAGGGAGTCCCTGGCTGTGAGTGTACTTTGTAAATCCCCTACCAATCGCAGCACAGGCAGCCTCGCAGATATGGGGAGCAGTAGGGAAATCAGGCTCTCCGACCTCAAGATGGATTATATGCCTGCCCTGAGCTTCCAGAGCCTTGGCACTTTCCAGTACTTCCATCACATAGAAAGGAGGGATATCTTCTGATTTTTTTGATAAGATGCAATCGGAATTTATCGAAAACATAAAAGACCTTCTGAAAAGCGATTAATATAAAAGCCACAAGGTAAAAGCAAGTAATATCACTGAGTATGTACCTGAAACTGCGTATGCTTTCAATATTTAAATATTCTGTGGGAAAAACAAAGAGTCAAAACTGAGGGACATAAAAGAAAAATTAATCCCGGAATGAGTTTAACAAGAAAAAAGTTAACTCTCTGAATCAGGTAGATTTTATCTGTCTAAGGCGGGAAGACCCCTTCCTCAAACCTCTGGGCCTTCAGGCGAAAGGATTCGGGAGGGGGGCAGTTCGCAGAAACTTAATCTTTCGGCATAATTTTATCAACTACCTCCACATCCGACCCAGCCCAGCCCTGATCTTCAAGCATTTTTGCAAAATCACGCTGAAAGGTCTGGAATATTACAACGTTTTCAGGGACAATATTGAGGAAATCGTAGTCCCCATAAGCTCCCGTAAAGAAAGAGGCGACAGTTTCTTCAAATTTTTCCTCTATTCTTTGCGGGTACCAGAGTCCGTATTGAGAAAGTAAAACAAAGTTAGGATCAGGCACAGGAGCCTCTTCCGGATAGATATAAAAACCTATAAAGACCTCTTCACCGGACTTTGCAAGAACCAGTTTCTTTTCAAACCCCGGTTTCTGAAGTTTGAGAAACCATTCCCCCTTTAGAAGGTCTTCAGGTTCTTTGATAACTCCATGGGCTTTCAGAATCCTTTCAGCTACCTGCTGGATTTCCAGAATAATGGCATTACGCTGTTCTTCAGGCATCTTCAGGCAGGAGATACAGAAGTCTTCGGAGGGAACTCCTGTGTATTGAGTACCAGCCTCTGCACCTGATTTCCCCTGTTCTTCAGCCTTTCTTTCGAAATCGGTTTCTGAACTTTTCGCATTACTCGGGATTTCAGCCTTAACCTGCCGTATTTCGGTCTCAGAATGTTCTACCGTAATTAGCACCCCCGTTAATGTATAGGACGGAGATGCCCATAAGCATTGGTATGTAAGTCCCTAAAAAAGATTCCCGATCCACTCCCGGATAGGACCTGATTTCAGGAACTGAACCTGTTTTAACCTTTAACCGGACCTGCTTCCCCGCTTTCCCCGGGATAGGGGACATCGTTTATGTTTCCAGAAGCAAGCCACCGGACTCCAAGATATACAAAGGGGGTATCAAGGAGAGCAAACATCACTTTAAGGATCCAGACAGGCAAAATCATATAAAAAACTGAAACTACCCCCAGTTCGGGAGTTACATGATAGAAAGCAATAAACGTGAAAACGATGGAGTCGAGCAGCTGGGAAACAATTGTTGAAAGATTGTTTCTGAGCCAGAGATACCTGCCATTTGTCTTCTGCTTCCAGAAATTAAAGGCCCACAGGTCATGGTGCTGGCTTATAACAAAAGCGATCATGCTTGCCAGTATAACTCTCATGGAATTTGAAAAAACGCTATTATAAGCCTCATTATTCGGGTACAAATGAGATGGTGCCAGACCAGTACTTATGAACACGAAAATGGATGCAATACAGAGTGAAAGAAAACCTGCATGTAAGAAAACCTTTGTCACTTCCCTTCCTTTAACTTCTTCTACCATGTCCGTAATAAGGAAAGTAACCGGATATGCGAAAAAACCTACCGAGGTTACGACCCCGAATATCTCAATTAGCTTGCTCCCGAGAAGGTTTCCAAGGAGTAGAGAGCTGACGAAAACTGTTAGCAAAAGCTGTATCTTGTAATCTATGGGTTTCATGAATTCTCAGGGTTTAAGTTGGGTTTAAGGGTTGGATAACATTATAAACTGAATACTTTAACATCTTCAACACCGGCATTTGGTCCCTTAAAGAGGGAATTTAAGCAGTGGCCTGTTAGATTCCGGGAAATTACCTGAAACGTTCTGCTCTTCTGAAGAGGTTTTGAGGCGACCTGTCTACTTCATCACATATTATCTTATGGGGGATGGAAGAAGGCAGAATTGAGTAAGCCTGACTGTCCGTACCCCGAAGCCCCCAGGTTTCGTCCGTGAGCAGGAAATAGGAGTTTTCAAGCCTTACTCCCTTTGATTTCAGGGAAGAAAGGACCTCAGGGTTTGAAAGGTCTTTTCGAATCTCTTCCGCAGCCTTTACCTGAGTGCCAGGACCTCCTTTTTTTACCGGATAAACAAGGTCATCGGAAAGGATCTTTTCAATTGTGCGGACTATCAGCCTGTAGCAGGTTTTTTTGTTTGTGGACATTTCCGGAACTTTTTCCAGATAAAAAACATTGCGTCCATTCCTGGCAATATCTGAAAGAACGTCTTCCCGCCTCGAAAAAGATTCCACATCAGACGTGGATATACTCGAGAAAAAAACAGGAAACTTTTTAGACAGGCTGTCTGCGGCTGCCTGGTTCGTCTTCTCGCGGGGAATATATTCAAAGCTAACTCTGGACCCTGAAAACTCCTTTTCTACTTCCTGCGCCCTTCCCTGAAAAGCTCTTACGGCTTCAGTAGAATCATTATAAACAATTATTTCGGCATCGCCTTTTGAAAAAATCCTGACAAGGGATATGGCAAAATTGAGGGCTGCAAGTTCACAGTCAAGATTATTCTGAGGATGACCCGGGACTTTAGTTGTTGACTGGTGGATCTGCCCGCCATCCCGTAACACCACGCAACCGAGGTAGGAGTCTTCACTTTCATTATAAGACGAATCACAGTAGACTTCAAGCATCTTTAGTTTCACCTTTCTAGTAAGAGGAGTTTGTAGTAAACGAACCGAATGATTGAAACATAGTAAATATATAGTAACAGTTGCAGATATTGAGAATTGAGCTTTTATGAGAAAGAGGGGAGAAAGTTCCTATGCTTTAGCTGGGAGTAGTTCACGAAAATAGTGTGTTAATGAGAGAAAAAGGTTTTCAGCCTTTCTGGTGATAAAGGAGAAAGGAAAAGGGCTTTAGAGTGATTTGAGAATAATAATAATAATAATAA